>NZ_AUPZ01000006.1 GCF_000445475.1 Sulfurimonas hongkongensis | reverse complement strand
TTACTAAATGTAGCTGACACGAAATTTTAAACGGTCTCTAATCAAATCATAAAAGATATCTTTATCTCCTTACTCTTTGCTCTGTTTGGAATTTTGATTATTCTTACATGGTTATTTTCTTCAATTTGGTTGTCTTTTTTTGCTCTTAGTGTGATACCACTTTCTGTATTAGGCGTTCTTTTGGGACATAAGCTTATTGGTATGGATATATCTTTTTCATCTTTATTAGGGTTTGTGGGATTAGTTGGAATAGTAATAAACGATACTCTTATTATGTTAAGTATGCTTAAAAAGTCAAAAAATATAGATGAGTTACTAAAAAATTCTTCTCTTAGAGTAAGACCTGTTCTTCTTACCTCTATTACTACAATAGTAGGGTTAAGCACTTTGATATTTTTTGCATCAGGAGAATCTACTTTGATGCAACCATTAGCAGTCAGTATTGGTTTTGGACTTATATACGCGACAATAATTAACTTATATTATCTTCCAATACTATATAGTTTCAAAAAATCTTATCAATACCGATAACCGTTATCAGTTTAAAGATGAATTAATTTTTATGTGATTAGAATGTGATTCAAATAACTATTGTTAATTAAAATATAGTTTATTGAAGGAAATCACAATGATTGATACTACGATGTACACACTGTCACAACTGTTTTTAACACCAACATTAGTTTTAATACTTTTAATGTTTGTTTATTCGTTTATAGCACTAGGTGCATTTATATATGAGGGCATATCGCGTAAAAAAAATAGTATGCAGTTAGACACAAAAGGAGCATATCCTATTTTGCATCACTACAACACAGACATACATTTAAGTATGGAAAAATTAGAACTTTTTGCATATAAAAAGTTAGAACATATTCGTAATGTTTCACGAATTGCTCCAATGATGGGGCTTATCGCTACTTTAATTCCTCTTGGACCTGCACTTAAAGCTTTAACTGATGGAAATATTCAAGGTATGAGTGAGGGCTTGATTATTGCCTTTTCTGGTGTAACGCTAGGACTTATCGCAGCTTCTCTTACTTACTGGATAGGTAATGTGAAAAAAAGATGGTACGCAGATGAATTACATATCATTGAAATTGCAAAGGCGTCTTAATGGCAATTAGATTACTAAATGAAGATGATGATAATAATCCAATGAACTCAGTAATTAACTTAATAGATATCTTTTTGGTTGTTATTGCAGCTCTACTTATTATAATCTCTCAAAATCCACTAAATCCGTTTAGTAGTGATGATGTGACTGTTATAAAAAACTCTGGAAAGAAAAACATGGAAATTATGGTTAAAAAAGGTAAAGAGATAAAAACTTTTAAATCTCAAGGAAATATTGGTGAAGGAAATGGTGAAAAAGCCGGTATATCATACAAAATGGAAGATGGCTCATTCGTATATGTACCAAACAAAGAAGCAAAAATATGAAGCAAATTATATTAATAACATTTTTATTATTGGCATCGTTACTACAAGCAAATAAACAAGTTCCAATAAAGAGTGATATTTTAGTATTATCAACAAATATGGGTCAAAATCGCCAAGAGAGAAAAGCTGAACTTTTAAAAGAACAGTTAGCTCCTTATAATATTTCATCAGAGATAGTTTTTAATTTAGATGAAAATAAAGCAGCAGAATCTTTTAAAGACAGAAGATTGGTAATCATAGACTCTTTAGACGGCAAGCAAGGTGTTGCTTCACTTTTGCGTAAATATGAGAGTATTTTAGAGGATACTAAAACACCATACATTGCGCTAAAACTGGATTATGAAAAATTTGGCAATATGGATGAAGTATTTGCTTCAAAAATATTGTCTTATTTCTCACAAGCTGGAAAATATAACTATGCTCAAGGAGCGGCTCTTTTAGCTAAAGAATATTTTTCTGTAAATACTAATCCTCAACCTGTTCATGAAATGAGTGATACAGGGATTTACCATCCAAACAAAGGAAATGGTACTTTTGAAAATTTAGATGAGTACTTAAAAACTTTAAGTGAAGAAGAGAGAAATAATCCTATGGTTGGGATTGTTATGCATAAAGAAAATGTAACTTCTGATGATACTGTTATAGTAGATACAGCAATTAAAAAACTCACAAGTGCAGGTATTACTCCTATAGCTTTTTACACAAAAGTTGGTGAAGAAGATTTTATAGGAGAGCGTTTTTTTACAAAAGATTCTAAACAGCTTATTGATTTGATGATTTCTTTTCAAGTAATGATAATGGATCAAGAAAAATTGAGAAAAGATTACGCAAGAGTAGGTCTAAAAGTCATGCAAGGTATGGTGTATCGCCAAGGTTCACAAGAAGATTGGGAACAAGATAAGCAAGGAATAGCTATGAACTGGATACCGATGGCTCACACTATTCCTGAACATATTGGTTATACAGATCAGCTAATCATTGCAGCACTTGATCCTGAGACTAAAAAAACAACGCCAATTGAGTATCAGATGGATTTATTTATGAAGATAGCAATAAATAATTCTAAACTAAAACAAAAAGAAAATAAAGATAAAAAAATAGCAATCTTTTACTATAACTATCCTCCAGGAGTAAATAATTTTGGAGCATCATATATGCAGTTTCCAGAATCATTAGAGAATATACTTAATAGTATGCAAGCAGATGGTTATCAAACAAAATCTGAGAAAGCAGAGTATTTTATAAAAACTCTTCCTAAATCCATGACATATTATTATGAAAAAACTGTATATGATGAGGAGTACGCAGATTTGCTTGCTTTTGATGTTTATATGGAGTGGTTTGAATCTTTACCAGAAGATACACAAAAATTTATAAATAAATCATGGGGCGAAGCAAAAAATAATCAGTTTGTTATAAACAAAGATGGAAAAAAATATTTTATAATTCCTAGATATAAAACTGGAAATGTTGTTTTGATGCCACAGCCAAGTCGTTCAAATATGAGTGATGATACAAATGAAAATGCACTTTATCATGATACATCTAAGCCAGTTCCACATCATTACTTAGCAGTATATCTATATGTTAAGAAAAATTATGATGCAGTGGTGCATCTTGGAACTCATGGAACATATGAATGGGCTTATGGAAAAGAACGTGGTCTTAGTGCGTATGATTCGCCACTATTGAGCATAGGAGAGATACCAAATATATACCCATATATTACTAACAATTTAGCAGAAGGAATTCAAGCAAAAAGACGCGGTCGTGCAACTCTGATTTCTCATCAAACACCGCCTTTTGGAGCTAGCGGAACATACAAAGAGTTAAGTGATATTATGGATTTGATAAATCAATATCAACAAAGTAGTGATGCAGTAAAGAAAAACACTAAGACGCAGCTAATAGAGCTTGCAATGAAGATGAATCTACATAAGGATATGGAATATTCTCAAGAAAAAATGCAGATACAAACAGAAATTTTTGTAGCTGATTTATATGACTACTTAAATGGACTAAGTACTACTCTTACTCCTCTTGGAATGCATAAATATGGCTCATACCCAAATGATGATCATATGGTTCAAACACTTATGTCTATGCTAGGTGATGCTTACATAAAGATAGCTGATGGGGAAAATGGGCTTGCTGGAATTAACTATAAGGACTTAAATAAGACTAAATCATATACTAATTTACAGAAATATGTAATAGAAAATAAAAATTTTAATGACTTAGATGATTCTTTAAAAGCATTTATGCAAACAGCAAAAATATATAGAGATAATTTTGAAAATAATGAAGAGATAAAGTCACTTCTTAAGGGTTTAAATGGCGAATATATACCTACAAGTGTAGGTGGAGATCCCGTTAGAAGTCCAGAATCAGTTCCAACTGGTAAAAATATGTATGGTTTTGATCCAGAAAGAATCCCAACAGAAGCTGCATATGAAACAGGTTCTAAAATTATGAAAGATTACATAGAAAACTACTATGATAAAAATGGCAAATATCCAGATAAGATAAGTTTTAATCTTTGGTCATTGGAGACAATGCGTCACTTTGGAGTACTTGAATCACAAATACTTTATGCAATGGGTATTAAACCTATCTGGTCTAAAGGTGGTATCTCTGATGAAATGGTTCAGAGTTTTGCAAAAGGAATTCTTGCAGGTTACTTAAATGAAGATTTTGCAACATGGTTGTCTAAATTAGTTACAGTTGAGAGAATAAAAACTTTTGATTTTTTAATGCCACAAAAAATAAAAGATATGTTTTATATGGCTCTGAAAATGGGGCGTGGAAAGATAAGTGGAGTTGAAATAATTTCATATAGCGATTTAAAGCGTCCAAGAGTAGATGTTGTAATACAAGCGACTGGGCTTTACCGCGATACATTTCCCAATGTTATGAAACTCATTCAAGATGGAGTTGAAAAAGTTGTAGCTTTAAAAGAAGAACATAACTATGTAAGAAAGAATGCACTTTCTCTAAAAGAGATGCTTCTCAAAAAAGGTTACTCAGAAGATGATGCTAAATATCTTTCAACCGCAAGAATGTTTAGTGCAAAATCTGGAGAATATGGAAACGGTGTCTCAGATACTGCAATGGCAACAGAAACTTGGGACAAAGAAGAAAAAATAGCTGCAAATTATCTTAGAAAATCTGGTTATATATATGGTTCAGATGTTTCAAAATGGGGTACCAAATTAGATGATGTTGACCTTTTTGCAAAAAATTTAAGTGGAACGGACGCTGTGATGTTCTCGAGAAGTTCAAACCTTTATGGAATGATGACATCAGATGATCCTTATGGTTATTTTGGATCCATGGCGTTAGCTGTTCGATCAATTGATGGTAATTCTCCGCAGATGCTAATATCAAATCTTCGAGATCCAAATAATGCAAAGATGCAAAATGTTAGCGAATTTATATCAAACGAACTTCGTACTCGTTACTATAATCCTAAATGGATAGAGGAGATGCAAAAGAGTGGATATAGCGGAGCAAATCGTGTACTAGATGTTGTAAATAACTTTTGGGGATGGCAAGTTGTATATCCAGATGGAGTTCGCTCAGACCAATGGCAAGAATTCGTAGATATTTATTATGATGACAAATATGATATGAAGATGGATGAGTGGTTTGAAAAAACTAACCCAACAGTTCGAGCACAAATGGCTGAAGTAATGCTAGAAGCAGTTAGAAAAGGTTATTTTCAAACAGATGCTAAAACTATTGAAAAGTTAGTTGATACATTAGAAGATATCTCAAAAAGGTTTAACCATAAGATAGAGAATGAAAAACTTAAAAAATTCATCGAAGCAGAAAAAGCCGCTGGATTCGGACTAAGTATACCGATAGCGTCTCCAGTAGCAAATGCTCAAATTGCACAAAGTAAACCAGTAGTCAAAGTTAAACCAAAAGTGAAAGGACAAAAATTAGAAGAGGTTAAGAAAGAGTCTAAAGAGAAAGTTAATTATGACACTGTCTTTATGTGGTTATTTATAATTTTTCTAATCCTCATAGGTGTTTTTCTAGAGGTTAGAGACAATAGAAAAAAAAGATTAAAGTAAAAAAATGATAAATAAAAGTGAAGATTTTAGTTTTTTAGTTGGTGCCATTATTAGTACATTTATAATGGTGTCTATCTTATTCGCTCAAAATATCGCTAAGAATGATAATGTGAGTATAAGTTCCTCAAAAACGGAGTCTATTCACTATGTATCTATAGTAAATGCAACAAAAAAGATAGAAAAAAAAGAACATAAAAAATTAAAAAGAAAACCACAAATAAAGAAAAAAGTAGTTAAAAAGGTAGTTAAAAAACCTCGAGTAATAGATGAAAAGGTAGTAAAAAAACCTCAAACAATAGATGAAAAAGCATTGATTAAAGAGAAATTAGTGCAAAAACAAAACTTATTTGAAGAGAATTTACAACAACAAAAACTAGAACAACAAAAGTTTGAAGAATTTCAAAGAGAAGAGTTGGCTAGAGAAGAAGAATACAAAAAGAGACAGTTAGCTAAAAAAAATCTTTTAGAAGAAGAAAAAAATATCTATCTTTCAGAGTTGGCAATTTGGATACAACAGCATCTAGAATATCCAAGACACGCAAGAAGAATGAATCAAGAGGGAGTTGTTAAAATCTCTTTTATTATCACAAAACAAGGAGATATTGAGTCTGTAAAAATCAGTTCTCCTTGCCCATATACAAAATTAAATGTAGCAGCAAAATCGCTTTTAATAAAATTAAAGCGTTTTAAACCATTGCCTCAAAATTTAGATAGATGGGAACTTAGCGTTCCTATAATTTACGCACTTAAGGATTAAAAAATGCAATATTATTTAGATAAAGGTGGAATTATTATGTATGTTTTATTTGCTATGGCAATAGTTGGAACAATAATAATAATATGGAAAATAGCTTCTATATCACTTTTTAAATTTCGTACAAGAAATATTGATTTACCTTCAGATAGAGCAGAGTTAAGAGCAGCATCTTTAGTAGCGCCGCTTGAGAGGGGATTAACAACCCTTAAGATAGTGTCTACTATATCGCCATTATTAGGTCTTCTTGGTACTGTTCTTGGAATTTTTATGGCTTTTGAGGGAATCATGGTTCATGGTTTAGGTGATCCGACACAGTTTGCTAAAGGCATTTCAACAGCACTTATAACAACTGTTGGTGGTTTAGTTGTAGCAATCCCAGCATATGTGTTTTATAACTACTTTATTGGCGAACTAGATAAAACTGAACAATTATTAACACAAAAAATAGCAGGAATTTATGAAGCGTCGTGAACCTTTGGGGTTAGATATGACTCCTGTAGTAGATATAGTATTTATTTTATTGATATTTTTTCTTGTAAGCTCAGTTTTCAAAAAAGAAGAGCTTGCTCTTATGCTTGAGTTACCAAAAGCAGGAGCCAGTAAAGAGGTAAAAGAAGAAAAAACTATTAATATTGAGCTGTCAAAAGATTCACTAGCAGTCAATGGAAAAAAAGTTTCGTATGAAGAGATAATTGCTGAAATATTACCTCTAGTAAAAGAAGAAAAATTGATAATGTTTTATATAGATAGAGATGTTCCGTATTCTCGTGTTATTGGCATATTGGATTTATTAAAAAAACATTCTTTAAATAAGTTGGCATTGGTTACAAAAGAAGAATAGTAGTAAAAATTTAATTTACAAGGAGAATTGTTTTAGGCAAAATGTTTTATAAAAAAGTAAATTTTTTTATATTTATTTAATGATAATGCTTATTGTTATCGTTCAAAGGAGATAAGATGAATACAAAAATATATTTGAGTCTGCTAGTTAGTGCGATGCTAGTAAACTCTTTAAGTGCGGCAGATGATTTAAAGAATGTTATTGTAACAGCAAAAACACAAAAATCATCAGTAGATACAGCAGGAAGTTTTTCTATAATTACAGCAAAAGATATAAAAAGAACAGGTGCCTCTTCCATTAAAGAAGCTCTGGAGGGTGTTGTTGGATTAAATATGGGTGTTAATGATGCTTCTATAAATGGTCGACAAAATATCAGTATTCGTGGTACTGATTCTAAAAACACTCTTATTTTAGTGGATGGTGAAAGAATTTCTGGAAGTGACTCTCAAATAGGGCATAGTGATTTTCAATACAATTGGATACCTATGAGTGCTATATCAAAAATAGAAGTTATTCGTGGACCAATGAGTTCTTTATATGGTTCTAGTGCTATTGGTGGAGTTGTAAATATAATCACAAAAAAACCAACAGAAAAAACTCAAGGTGATATAACTTTAGAAACTGGAAAAGCCTCCCGAGATGGAGGAGAAAACATGGAAGTATCAATTTCAGGAGGTGGAAAAATAAATGATAAATTTTCTATCATTGGATATGTAGATGCTAAAACTTCAGAGCCTGAAGAGACTGATAATACAACAGAAATAGAAGGTAAAAAAATTAGAAATGTAATGGTAAAAGCTTGGTATGACATTGATTTAACTCAGCAAATAACAGCCTTTGTAATTTTAGGAAATGAAAAAAGAAAAACAGAAGCTTATGATGAACTATACGATATAGATAAAGCTCATTATTCAATAGGGTATGAAAAAGATTTTGATGATATTAGTTTAGACCTTAAGTATTACACAAATATATCTGATGCACATACGGAACAATTTTCATATACTCATGAGATGCATGATGATACTTTTAATGCTGAACTTAAAATTGCTTCATTTGAAAATCATTTTATAGTATTTGGTGGAGATTATAGAACAGAAAAATATAAAAAGAAATACGATAACTCAGCTAGTGATTTAACAAGTGGCTTTGATGATTCTATAAAATACGCTTCGGTATATTTACAAGATGAAATAGAGATAGGAAAAAATACAATTCTAACTCTTGGTGCCAGATATGACAAGCATGAAAAATTTGGTGGAGAATTATCACCTAAAGCCAATCTTGTATATAAACTGAATGATAATAGTAGATTTAAAGCAGGTTATGGACATGGATTTAATGCTCCAACTGTTACACAAAATTCAGATGATTATACTCTTGCTGTTCCTATAGAATTTTATCCATCAGGACCTCCATTTAATGGAATGCCTAAAACATTTAATAGATTTAAGGGTAATGATAATCTAAATCCTGAAATATCTGATACATTTGAACTGGGTTATGATTATGAAAAAAATCAGCTGGCTATTTCAGCAACTTATTTTCATACTGAACTTAAAGATCTTATAGATACTCTTCATATAAAAGATACTCCTGTTGGACCAATGACATACAGAGAATATACTTATTCAAATGTGGGAAAAGCTAGAATAGATGGTGTAGAGTTAGAGTTCACTCAAAATAAAATATTTGATAAACTTGATTTGAATCTTAATTATACATTTCTTGATACAGAAAACAAAGATACAAAAAAAGAACTATTCAATAGACCAGCACATACAGCAAATTTAAAACTCTCAGTTGAACTTCCATGGGAGATAAATAGTAATTTTCGTGTAAATTATGTAGGAAATCAAACAGCTGCAGATGGTGAAAAACTAGATGCTTATACTACTTTAGGGCTACAGTTTTCTAAAGAATTTATAGAAAATTTTACAATAAGAGCAGGAGCAGAAAATTTAAGTAATATAAAACATATTGGTGATTCTAATCAATATTCTATTAGAGGTCGTTATGTCTATGCTAGGTTAAATTACTCATTTTAAAATAAAACACTCATATATTGATTGATATCAATGATAATTAATATCAATATGATATTATTTGATTATTATTTCATATAGGAGCAGTTTAATGAAAAAAATTATATATGTGAGGTTATTATTGATATTATCAATAATAACCTCATTACACGCAGATTCAAAAGTAGATAAAATAGTTATAGCTGGACCTTTCGCATCTGTTTCTCATCCGCTACTACACATGATAAAAACAGATGCACTTAAAGATGTTGCAAAAGAAGTTGAGTTTAGACTTTGGAAAAATCCAGATGAACTTCGTGCTATTGTTATAAAAGGAGATGTTGATTTTGTTGCAGTTCCAACAAATACAGCAGCGATTTTAAATAATAAAGGAGTTGATATTAGACTTCTAAATGTCTCTGTTTGGGGGATTTTAGGAATGATTAGTCGTGATGACACTCTTAAAACCTTAAAAGACTTTAAGGGTAAAAAGATTGCAATTCCATTTCGTGCAGATATGCCAGACATCGTTTTTGTGCAGCTACTAAAAAAACAGGGACTAGACCCTAAAAAAGATTTTGAACTTGTTTATGTGTCAAATCCTATAGACGCTATGCAGATGCTAATCCTACGACGCATCGACCACTCACTTCTAGCTGAGCCTGCAATCTCAGTTGCACTTCGCAAAACCGACTCATTTCCTATCAAACTAATAGCACCTGATTTGTATAGAAGTGTTGATTTGCAAGAGGAGTGGGCTAGAGTTTTTAACACTGATAAGGATATTCCACAAGCTGGGATGGCAGTTTTAGGTCGCATGAAAGATAAAAAAGTTATATCTCGCTTTTTAGAAGAATATGATAACTCACTAAAGTGGTATATGTCGCATCCTAAAGAGGCTGGAGAGATGGTGGCAAAAGAGATTGACCTCTTAACTAAAGATGGTGTAGCTGACTCCATAGCTCATGTAAACCTAAAGAGTAGACGTGCTGTTGATGTAAAAGATAAAATAGAGTTTTTCTTTGATGTTTTAAAGGAAGAAGACCCTAAAATAATAGGTTCAAAACTTCCACAAGATAGCTTTTACTATAAAGAGGATTAGATGAAGTTCACACTAAAGATACTAAAAGATTTTCCCGCATACTTGTGGAGTGGATGGGGTGCTATCGCTTCTATACTGCTCTTCATTGCTCTATGGGATATGGGAAACCAGATCTATGGCAACTTAGTCTTACCATCACCACTAGAGACATTTGCTACTCTAGTTGCGATGCTAGGCGATGAGATGGTGATAGCTGAGATAAAAACAACTTTGTACCGTGCATCTATTGGTTTTGGTATATCTTTAGTAGTAGGTTCTTTTTTTGGGCTCTTAGCAGGTTTCTTTGCAACTGCATCAATGATGAGCCGCCCAATTGTAACCATACTTGTGGGGATGCCACCAATCGCATGGATAGTTCTAGCTATGATTTGGTTTGGAATGGGCGATGAGACTGTTATCTTTACCGTTATAGTCGCTTCATTTCCCATCATCTTTGTGGGAGCCCTGCAAGGAACTCGCACGCTTGATGGCGACTTAAAAGAGATGGCAGATAGCTTTAAACTACCATGGCATATGAAGTTTTTTGATGTTTACTTTCCGCATATATTTTCTTATGTATTTCCAGCGTGGGTTAGTGGGCTTGGAATGGCATGGAAGATAGTTGTGATGGCTGAGTTATTAGCTACAAGCAATGGTATAGGTGCATCTTTGGCGGTTGCTAGAAGTCAGTTAGATACACCAACGGCTTTAGCTTTAGTTGTTATCATGATAGGCTCACTTATGTTTGTTGAGTATATCATCTTAGAGCCGATTAAAAGAGAGGTTGAGTTATGGAGAAGTTAGAAGTTAAAAACTTAAATCATCACTTTGGTTTTACAGAGATACTTCGTGGTATAAATTTTAGGCTAAATAAGGGACAAGTTCTATCAGTAGTGGGACCTAGTGGTGGGGGAAAAACTACACTACTACACCTTTGTGCTGGACTTTTAGATGTGGAGGAGGGGAGTGTGACTAATACATTTACAAGTAGCTCTTTTGCTTTTCAAGATGCAAGACTACTTCCTTGGAAAAATGTAATAGACAATATCGCTCTAGGACTCTTAGCTGCCGGAGAGAAAAAGAGTGTAGCCATAGAGAAATCAAAAAAGATAGCCTTAGAGTTTGGACTTGAAGAGGGCGATTTTCTTAAATTTCCAAAAGATTTGAGTGGCGGTATGAGACAAAGAGTTAGTTTTGCTAGAGCACTAGTCGTAAAACCTTCACTTTTGTTTCTTGATGAGCCTTTCTCAGCCCTTGATATTGGGCTTAAAAAAGAGCTACAAAGCATACTCATAGAGATGATAAGCAAAAAAGAGATAAGCATACTCTTTATCACACATGATCTGATGGAAGCCATCAGATTAAGTGATGAGATACTTTTGTTAAAGGCAGATCCTGGGCATATTGTCAAAAAATTTTCTTATGATCTAGCACAAAACAGAAGGGATGATGAGTATGTTTATGCCCAGAGCGCAAAGATACTTCAAGATGAAAAGATAATAGATACTTTTGAATTGGAGATAAAATAATGAGTGAACCACAACAGAAACTTCATGCAACAAATCACTATTTGCACTATCCAGATGAGAAGGATATTCCAACATATTTAGCTTATGGATTTAGACCTGTTTTTCTACTCTTAGCTCCATATATGATTATCACTATGATTTTGTGGGGACTGGTTTGGGCTGGCATAATAAACTTGCCTTTTATGAATGATACTCTTACTTGGCATGTCTATGAGATGATATTTGGAATACTTACAGCTGGAGCTATGGCATTTTTAACAACTGGAATTCCTGAGCTTTTTCCCGGAATGGTTCCTTTTGTTGGAAAGAGACTAAAGTACATCATGATACTTTGGATAGCTGGGAGAATTAGCTTTTGGTTTATTGACTATTTAGGAGTATATATAGTCGCAGCACTAAACCTTGCTATGCTTTTATGGCTCATCTGGTTTGCAAAAGATGCAGTGCTTGACAAGCTTCAAAGACATGCTTCACTTGGATATGCATTAGTTGCTATTTTTGTCATAGAAGTGTGGTTTTTTGCATCCCAAGCAGGACTTGCATCTACTAATGGCATGAGCATACTAAAAGTGGCTCTTGGAGCTATAGTTGTGCTAATTTTGCTTGCTCTTAGACGAGTAAATATGGAAGCGGTAAATGAGCTTATGGAAGATAAAGGCATAGATGATATCTATGTATCTCGTCCACCAAAGACAAACTTAGCAGTTTTTGCAGTAATTTTATTTACAATAGTTGAGTTTTTATATCCACAAAACTCGGCACTTGGCTGGCTAGGCTTAGCAACTGGTGCGGCTATTTTAGCCATAACGGGAGACTATATACTAAAAGATGAGTTTATACTAAACCAACCATTTGTGCTCTACCTTGCATCTATCCTTGTGATGCTCTCTGCTGGCTATGCTCTGATGGGATGGGATTTGTTAAATGACAAGATAGATGCTATAAACCACTTTAGACACTTTATCACAAGTGGCGGAGTAGGGCTTGCTTACTTGGTTGTTATGATAATCATAGGCTGGATACACACAGGACGACACCTAACATCAAATATCTATACACATCTGATGGTAGGATTCATGATATTAGCAACACTAATGAGAAGTTTGATACCTTTTTTTGAGGAGTATATAAGCGAGCTGTATCTATGGTCATCCATAGTTTGGACTATCCCTTTTATGATCTACATAAAAGTCTTTTTCTCATTTCTACTCTCACCTAGAGCGGATGGGATTAAGGGTTAAGAAATCTCCACGCCTAGTGCGTGGGAATTTTAACTCTCACATCTTTTTATAATATCTTTAAAACCCCAAGCACGTCTTGCATCTACGACTTCTGAGTGGCTCATATCTACTATCATTAACTCTTCTTTGTTTCCTAGATGCTCTAAGAGTTCGCCATTTGGAGAGGCTAGGAGTGAGTCGCCATAAAATTTCCACTTGAACTCTTTGTCTATGTATTCGCCTATTCTATTTGCTCGCAGTATGTAGCAGTTATGAGTAAAAGCACGAGAGAGTATAAGCGTTTTCCATCTTTGGTATGATTCAAAAGTTGAGACACTAGGAAGTAGCAGACAGTCGATGTTCTTTCCCGTAAGTTTTGCAAAGAGTTCATCAAAATGAATCTCAAAACCACTCATGATGGCAAATTTAAATCCATCTACTTTAAAGACCAAGGGCGATTTTAAAGCTTTTTGAGAGTTTGCAAAGAATTTTTCTTCATTCCAGTGAGAGTAGTTTATAAGGAGTTGTTGCTCATAGTAGGAAGTAGAGAAGGGTGCAAACTTCGCAACAACTTTAAAAATCTCACCTTTTCTTACTATAATGAGTGGTGCTACTATTGTCATACTGTAAGTGCTAGAGAGCTCTTTTAGGACTTTACTTTGATGTTTTTCCTGCTCTTTTATCATAGAAGCACTCAAAGATTCTAGCTCTTTAAAAAAGGGATTTAACACATATTCGCCTAAAAGAAGGACTTTTACACCCTTGTTATGTGCTATGCGTATGTAGTTGTATAGCTTTGTACTACTCATACCTTGTGCATTTAGTTGTAGTACAGCAGCTCTCATTTGTGACTCTTAACTAGCTTTTATCGTGTTTATCTTAAGCACTGCATCTTCTAAGATTTTTTGTGCATCTTTAAGTTCTTTTGTACCTTTTTCATAAGCTTTTACGCTTTCTTCTAGGGTAATCTCAGGATTCATAAGAGTCTCTAGAGTCTCTTTAGCACTTTGTAGTTTTGTCTCAAAATCTTTACTCATCTAAGGCTTCCTTTATATAGTCTTCAAACTTATCTAACTCTACAAGAAATGCATCATGACCATAATCACTATCAATATCTATGTAGTCATAGTTACTATTTCCAACAGACTCTAGCGTGTCTGCAATGTGCTTCATCTCTGTATTTTTAAACAAGATATCATTCTTAAAGCTAATAAGATGAATCTTTGCTGTTACCTTTTCTAATGCTTCTTCAAGTGAGTCAAAACCACGAGAGAGATCAAAAATATTGATAGCTTTTGTTATGTAGAGGTATGAGAGTGGGTCAAACCATTTAGTAAAATTGTAGCCATTATACTCTAGGTATGATTCAACCTGAAACTTACCAAATAGCTCATAAAGCCCATCTGTTCTTTTATACTCACGGTTAAATTTTCTAACCATAGACTCATGAGATAAGAAGCTAATATGTCCAGCCATACGGCCAACTGCCATACCTGAGAGACCCTTCTCTTTTATAAGAGTAGCATCATAATAGCCCTGTTTGAAGTCTGGATCTTTGAGTATCGCTTCTTGAGCTACTTTGTTAAATGCTATAGCCCAAGGTTGCGTTGCATGAGTTGAAGCTAGAGAGATGATTTTATTTGTAAAGTTTGGAAAATGAACCCCAAACTGCAGAGCTTGCATCCCACCCATTGAGCCACCTATGATGGCGTGAACTTTATGGATATTTAGCCTATCAAAGAGGATGCGTTGAGCTTTTACCATATCTTTTATGGTGACAACTGGAAATTTATAGCGATAATGCTCAAGATGCGGATGTTGCATGCTCATAGGACCAGTTGAACCAAAACAACTACCTATAACATTTGAGCAGATTACAAAGTACTTATCAGTATCAATCCCTTTGCCAGGGCCGATGAGTCCATCCCACCAACCGGGTTTATTTTCACCCTCATAAAGCCCAGCACAATGATGCGAGCCTGTTAGTGCATGACAAACTACTATAACATTACTTTTGTCATCATTTAACTCGCCGTAGGTCTCATAAGCAATGTCGTAAGGCTCTATTATACGACCGCTCTCTAAATAGAGGGGATTTGTAAAGTGTTGCGTGTGTGTTTTGAGGTTTAAGGACAAGTTTGTATCTCTTTATAAAATAGTTGTACAATTTTAGCGAAAAGGACTTAAGCCAAATTTTAGTGAGGCTAAAGTTTAAGACATTAGAAGCTTTTAAGCTTCTAATGCCTGTTTTATATCTGCTATGAGGTCATTTATCGACTCTAATCCACAAGAGATTCTGATAAGCCCTTGTGAAACTCCACACGCTTTTAGCTCATCATCTTTAAGCTGTTGATGCGTTGTAGATGCGGGGTGCGTTATGATGGACTTTGAGTCACCTATATTTACTACTAAAGAGTAGATTTTCGTTGCATCTACAACTTTAGCTGCCTCTTCATATGAAGATACTTCAAAACTAAGAAGCCCACTACTAGCTCCACCATCAAAGTATTTTTGAGCATTTTTATAGTTTGCATTGCTCTTTAGTCCAGGGTAGTTTACTTTTGTGACCTTTGGATGAGACTCTAAAAATAGAGCTAGAGCGAGTGCATTTTTAGAGTGTTCTTGCATACGAAGAGATAGATGCTCTAGTCCTTGGATAAAAAGCCATGAGTTAAATGGAGCTGGAACCGCCCCTAAATCGCGAAGAAGTGAGAGTCTCGCCCTAAGGCTATATGGCGGAAGTGGTACCTCTGTATAGACTAAACCGTGGTAAGACTCATCGGGCTCATTAAAGTGAGTATATCTAGGATTGTTTTTTAATTTTTCCACAAGATTATGTCTCTCAACCATGATGCCACCTAGTGCTAAGCCTTGACCTGTGGTATATTTTGATGTACTGTGAACAATGACATCTGCACCAAACTCAAATGGGCGACATAGTATAGGCGTTGCTACAGTGTTATCAACTACACTTAAGATGCCATACTTGTTGGCAATAGTCGTTATTGCTTCTATGTCCGCTACGTCTATACTAGGATTTGTAAGAGATTCAAAAAAGATTATTTTTGTCCTTTCATCCACTAGAGCTTCTATAGCTTCAGGCTTATGTACATCAAAAAATCTAGTCTCAATGCCAAGTCTTTTTAGTGTGTATGTAGTCTGAGTCAGAGTTCCGCCATAGAGTTGGCTCGCACAGATTATGTTGTCTCCAGCCTCAGAAGCATTGACAATTGCATAAAATATAGCACTCATTCCACTAGCAGTAGCAATAGATGCAGCTCCGCCCTCAACTTCTGCAAACCTTTTTTCAAAAACATCTGTAGTAGGGTTATTAAGTCTTGTGTAGATGTTTCCAAGCTCTTTTAGTGAAAAGAGGTTTGCAGCGTGCTGTGTATCGTTAAACTCATAAGCGGTTGTTTGGTAAATTGGAACTGCCATAGTTCTTTGAGAGTCTTTTTCATAACCAACATGAATAGCTTTTGTTTGTAAGTCCATAATATCTCCGATATGCATATTTTAAATTGGGTAATTTTAGCAAAGATAACTTAAGATATATAAAAAAAATTTATACTTATCTATAGTCTAAAGATTTTCTTTGTCATAAATAACAACAGTTCCAGCTAAGAGGTCATGAAGTCCTCTTTTATCACTTCTAAAAGCAACCATAAAAAAACCAATAAGCAAGACAAGAGTAGATGCAATGTAGCCTAAAGAGCGAGTAAGTGCTTGTTTGTTGTCTATCTCTCCAAGGGTTTTTGTATCAACTATTTTGATATTTACAAACTTTTTGCCAGGAGTAGCACCACGCCACCTTTTCCAAAAAAGCATAGTAATAAGCAAAACACTAACTTCAAAAAGTAATTCCCACTTGAGTGAGGTTTGGGGTTGAGAAGCAAGCGCCTTTTCAGCATTTCCACTCATGGCATAAGCTATGTTTTGTTGGTATTGTGAAAAGTCAAACCAGTTGCCATCACTTAAAAAGTAGATTATTATGCCAACTGGTAGAGCTAAAAAAAGAGTATCTAAAAAAGAAGCAAAAAAGCGTATCCAAAAACCAGCATATCTTACTTCATTCATATATAACTCCTTGCTTTGATTTTAAAGCCCCACATCCGAAGCTCATCGTGGAGAATGCCATGGGTTAGCATTCCTAAAAGCATCGGTTCCTTATCTTTTTCGATTAAACGTGGTAGTTCGGAGCTTCTTGAGTGATGATAACATCGTGAACATGAGACTCTTTTAGTCCAGCACTTGTAATCTCTACAAACTCAGCTTTATCCCAAAACATCTCAATATTTTTACTTCCACAATAGCCCATAGATGAACGAAGTCCGCCCATCATTTGATGAACTATTCCAGCTATTGGACCTCTAAAAGGAACTCGTCCCTCAATTCCCTCAGGAACTAGCTTATCAGATGCGGTTCCCTCTTGAAAATATCTGTCAGTTGAGCCTTTTTGCATAGCACCAATACTTCCCATACCTCTGTATGACTTGTACTGTCGTCCTTGAAACATGATAGTCTCACCAGGTGATTCTTCAGTTCCAGCTAAAAGTGAGCCAGCCATAATACAAGAGGCTCCAACTGCTAAAGCTTTAGAAATATCACCAGAGTATTTTATGCCACCATCTGCTATGATTGGCACGCCGTGCTTGCGTGCTACTTCTGCACACTCATCTATTGCAGAGATTTGAGGAATACCAACGCCCGCAACTATGCGAGTAGTACAGATAGATCCTGGTCCAATACCGACTTTAACACCATCAGCCCCAGCTTTTATAAGAGCTTCAACTGCTTCGCCAGTAGCTACATTTCCAGCAATAACATCAACTTCTAAGATCTCTTTTATCTTTTTAACAGTATCAAGGATTCCTTTTGAATGACCGTGTGCCGAGTCTAAGACTAAGACATCACAACCAGCATTTACAAGTGCTTTAGCACGCTCGTACTGTCCAACACCAATAGCTCCACCAACTACAAGTCTTCCAAAAGCATCTTTGTTTGAGTTTGGATATTCGATACGTTTTTTTATATCTTTGATAGTAACTAAGCCTTTTAAAAGTCCTTGTTCATCTATGATAGGGAGTTTTTCTATCTTGTTTTTGTTCATGATATCAGCCGCATCATCTAAAGAGATACCCCTGCCAGCCGTAATAAGTGGCATTTTTGTCATAGATTCTGTGACTAACTTTTTAAGGTCTTTTTCAAATCTCATATCACGATTTGTAAGGATTCCGAGTAGTTTGTTATGTGTATCAACTACAGGCACACCTGAAATTTTATACTCTTTCATAAGCTTTTCTGCATCTTTAAGAGTTGCATCAGGATGCACATAGATGGGGTCTATAATAATGCCACTCTCGCTTTTTTTAACTTTAGTTATTTGTTTTGCTTGAGTCTTTACATCCATGTTTTTATGGATGATACCAATTCCACCAAGTCTAGCCATAGCAATAGCTGCTCTATATTCGGTCACTGTATCCATAGCTGCTGAGACTAAAGGGATTTTAAGAGTTATATTTCGTGTTAATTTTGTCTCTAAAGAGACTTCTTTTGGTAAAATTTCAGAGTATTGAGGTACTAAAAGTACATCTTCAAATGTTAAGGCGCGTTTACGAATTCTCATGCTAATCCTTTTGTTATGCAGTATTTTTTTGGTGTAAATAAGTTTGTCGATTATATCTTTTTTGTTGTTAAAAAAAAGTAAAGAGCTCTCTGTTTAAATCCAATATCTCGGATAATGTCTTTTTGGATTTCTTGAAAAGTTGTTTACCACTAAGGCGATAAAGAGTAATAAAAAGGCACCAAGAGCTATTGGAGATAAAACATATAAATAGCCCAAATCATGAATGGCTCTACCTCCAATAACAGCAATGAGTGCAGTTCCTCCACCAGGAGGATGGAGTGTGCAAGTAAAGTGCATCATGACTATAGATAAAGAAACGGCTAGTGCACCTAGTATAGAGATATCAAGATTGATAAATTTGTAAACACTCACACCTATAATAGCAGATATAAGATGTCCACCAATCAGGTTTCTAGGCTGTGCAAAATCTGATTGCGGAGCACCATACACAAGTACAGCAGAAGCACCAAAAGATCCAACAATAAATAGGCTATTTATGATCCCTAAATCCATCATCTCTGGGATAAAAGAGACAAAAAAGATTCCAAAAAAAGCACCAATCCATGACCAAATAATTTTTTTGAATGGCTCTCTAGGAGGAGATTTCTCAAACCCCTTCATTTTACTAAAATATTGTTTAACTATTATCAAAATATATGCCTTCTTGAAGAGAAAATAAGCTACTGATTTAAATTTTGGAAATATATCTTTTTTGTGATTAAAGAAGCATAAAGGATTTTAATCCTTTATGCTTCAAGAGTTATAGTTTATATATTTTTCTAAAGAGAGTGAGCCATCAAAAAGAGTTTGCTCATCGTAAGCTTTAGCTATAAGTTGAAGTCCTATTGGCAGTCCATCATCGGATTTTAATACTGGCAGTGAAAGAGCAGGCAGACCCGCTAAGTTTACACTAATAGTATATAAATCACTAAGATACATATCCATAGGATTTGAGAGTTCTCCAAATTTTGGAGCGATAGATGGAGCTATAGGTGAGAGTATCAAGTCTACACTTTTGAAAATCTCATCATATTGATCTTTTATCATATGTCTTGTTTTTTGAGCTTTTACATAGTAAGCTTCGTAATATCCACTAGAGAGTACAAAGTTTCCAAGCAGGGTTCTTCTCTTTACTTCATCTCCAAAACCTTGACTTCTTGTTTTGATAAAAGTATCTTCAAGATTTTTACCCTCAACTCTGTTGCCATATCTGATGCCATCATATCTTGCAAGGTTTGTAGCAGCCTCAGCAGTTGCAGTTATATAGTAAGCAGAGATATCAAACTTTGCATCCATTAGCTCACGTTCAACTATTGTATGTCCAGCCGCTTTAAGTGCTTCTATAGCTTTTTCATAAGCTTTTTTTACTATCTCACTAGCACCATCTATATGTTTTGGAAGTATTGCAATAGTTAGTTTTTTGTTTGCATCTAGCTTGTCTGAAACTTTATCATCCATCTCCATACTTGTAGAGTCTTTCTTATCATGACCACTGATGATGTCATACAAAATCGCTGCATCTTCAACATTTTGTGTCATTGGGCCAATTTGGTCAAGACTAGATGCATAAGCACCTAAACCATAACGACTAACTCTTCCATAAGTTGGTTTCATCCCTACGATGCCACAATAGCTAGCCGGTTGGCGAATACTTCCACCAGTATCACTTCCTAGTGCTGCAATAGCTAAACCAGCACCAACAGCAGCTGCACTTCCACCAGAACTCCCACCAGGAACTCTTTGTGAACTATGAGGATTTTGAGTTTTACCATAAAAACTCGACTCAGTAGTTGAACCCATAGCAAACTCATCCATATTTGTTCGCCCATAAGGACTTAGTCCTGCCTCCATCATCTTCTCAATCACAGTTGCATTATATGGTGCGATGTAGCCTTGAAGTATGCTTGAAGCAGAGGTAACAGACCAATCTTTTACTTGGATATTGTCTTTTATAGCGATAGGCACACCATCACCTACATTGTTTACATCTATATAAGCATTAAGCTCGGGCTTTGCATCTATCTTTGCTTTTAGTTCTTGCTTAAATTTGCTTAGTTCTTCTTTACTCAACTTTAGGGCTTCTTTTAATGTAATCACTAGTTTTCCTATCTTTATAAATTATTTGGTGCATTATAGCAAAATGTGTTTATTTTTTCTTTAGAAGTGCTCATAAGAAATTCAAAGCTCGGATATATTATAATCAAGATAATGAGATGTTGGGAGCAAAGAGATTATGACTATAAAAGCAAATTTAATCGACATTAGAAATAAAACCATAAAACCCTCCATAGTTGAAGTTACAGATGCTCGTATCACTTCTATAAAAGAGACTAAAGAGGAGTGCTATAGCTACATACTTCCTGGATTCATTGACTCGCATATTCATATAGAGAGTTCTATGTTAGTTCCTAGTGAGTTTGCCCGGCTAGCCACTCTTCATGGAAGTGTTGCTACTGTGAGTGATCCCCATGAGATAGCGAATGTTCTTGGACTCGATGGTGTAGACTTTATGCTGGAAAATGCTTCTAAAACAAACTTCAAGTTCTACTTTGGAGCCTCTCCTTGCGTTCCTGCTACTCCTTTTGAGACAAGTGGAGATATTTTAGACCTAGAAGCTGTTACAAAACTTCTCAAAAATCCAAAAATCAAGTTTTTAAGTGAAGTGATGAACTTCCCTGGAGTCTTGGCTAATGATGCTGATATGATGGGAAAAATAGCTGCTGCAAAAAATGAGGGTAAACCCATAGATGGACATGCTCCAGGTCTTAGAGGAGAGGATCTCTCTATCTATATAGATGCTGGAATATCTACTGATCATGAAGCCTTTACCTATGAAGAGGCTTTAGAAAAGCTCCAAAAAGGAATGAAGATTCTCATCAGAGAGGGCTCAGCCGCAAAAAACTTTGATGCACTTCACAGCCTTATAGATGAACATCATGAAAATATGATGTTTTGTAGTGACGATAAGCATCCAGACGATTTACTCAAAGGTCATATAAATGAGATGGTAGTGCGTGCTATCTCTCTAGGTCACGACTTATTTGATGTTTTAGAGATGGCTTGCATCAACCCTATAGAGCACTACAACTTAGATGTGGGGACTTTAAGAGTAGGAGATAGTGCTGATTTTATTTTAGTATCTGATTTAAAAGAGTTCAGAGTTTTACAAACAGTAATAGATGGAAAAACTGTCGCACAAGAGGGTAAGACACTCCTTAAATCAGTTAAAGTAAACAGTGTAAACAAGTTTGAAGCACTTACTAAAGAGGCAAAAGATTTTTATTTGCCAGAATGTGAGAACATGGAGGTTATTCAAGTAGTTGATCATGAACTCATCACTTATGAGAAAATTTTACACAAGATAGATAAAGATGTTTTAAAAATCGCTGTGATTAACAGATATGAAAATAGTGCCATTAAAGGAATAGCCCATGTAAAAGGCTTTGGTTTAAGTGTAGGGGCTATTGCATCTAGTGTTGCACATGATTCTCACAATATCATCGTTGTTGGCTGTAGCGATAAAGCAATGGCAGAAGCTGCTAACCTTGTCCTAAATGCTAAAGGTGGAATAAGTGCAGTAGGCAAAGGTGAATCTCATCTTTTAAGACTAGGTGTTGGTGGCATCATGAGTAGTGAAGATGCATTTGAAGTAGCATCCGAGTATGAGGCTATTGATGCCTTTGTAAAAAACACTTTAAACTCTACTCTCAGTGCTCCTTTTATGACACTCTCTTTTATGGCACTACTTGTTATCCCAGAGATAAAACTCAGTGATAAGGGTCTCTTTGATGGACGAAGTTTTCACTTTATAGCGCCTTGTAAAAGCTAATATGAATCTATTTAAACTCAAAGAAAACAAAACAGATATAAGAACAGAAATTACAGCCGGATTTACGACTTTTATAGCAATGCTCTATATCATTCCCGTAAATGCCTACATACTTAGTGCGAGTGGTATGCCCTATGATGCACTGATAACTGCAACCATAGTTATGAGTGTTTTTGTATCTATTCTCAATGGCTTATGGGCTAATACTCCTATAGCTATGAGTGTAGGAATGGGCTTAAATGCATATTTTAGTTTTGGTCTTGTAAATGGTATGGGTATACCTTGGCAGACTGCTTTGGGGATAGTTTTTATATCTGGAGTTTTGTATGTTCTCATTAGTATTACTCCTGCTAGAAGATGGCTTATAGAGACTATTCCTGTAGATATAAAAAGAGCTGTTAGTGCAGGTATTGGAGCTTTTATAGCTTTTATCGCGTTAGAGCAGACAAAAATAATTGTTGCAAATGACTCAACTTTAGTAACACTAGGAGACTTTAAAGATAGTGGCGTTTTACTCGCTTTATTTGGCTTAGTTTTAGCTATTTATTTTAGCGTTAAAAAGTATAAAGGTGCTTTTATTCTCTCTATCTTAGTTGCTACACTTTTTGCATGGGGAGTGGGAATATCGCCTATGCCAAAGGAGTTAATATCTTTACCTGCGTCAATGGCTCCAATCGCTTTTGAGCTAGACATACTATCAGCTTTAAGTCTTAGTTTTTTACCTCTAATCTTGATATTTTTACTTACAGATCTCTTTGATACACTTGGAACATTAACAGGGGTAGGTATGAGAGCAAAACTTTTTGAAAATGAAGAAGGCTCTAGGGCCCTGCAAAAAACCATAGAAGCTGATGCAGTTGGAACAATGCTAAGTGGAGTAGCTGGTGTTACTAGTACCACTTCATTTATTGAGAGTGCTGCGGGAGTTGAAGAGGGTGGAAGAACTGGACTTAGCGCTGTTACAACAGGTTTTTTGTTTTTACTACCGCTCTTTTTCCTTCCACTCTTTAAAGCCATACCGCCCAATGCAATCTATCCTATTTTAATTGTCATTGGGATTATGATGTTTAGTGAACTACAAAACATAGACTATACAAATGATGCAAGTAAATACGCAACATTTTTCATTGTTTTAGGTATGCCCATGACATATTCCATAACAAATGGTTTACTCCTTGGAGCACTAGTTTATATGCTTGTCAACATCATACAAGGAAAAACAAAAGAGATATCACCAGCGATGATAATTTTAGCATTAGCAGGTATTTTAATCTTTTTCTTTTTGTAAAAATCAGTTACGAGAGAGTATATTATAAAAGTTGATATGCTACCCCTGTGGTGTAATTGTATTGTATAATTTTAGCTATTAATGCACGAAAAGGCAAAATTTGAATAAAAAAGTAGTTGTTATTGGCGGAGGTTACGGAGGGCTTAGGGCTGTTGAGTTTTTATCTAAAGATGCCGGTATAGATATTGTTCTAATTGATAAAAATCCATATCATTATCTCCAAACCGAAGCTTATGGGTATATTGCAGGAAAATTTGATATGCATGACTTGGTGATTGACTTAAAAGAGTGGTGCGACGGCTTTAAAGAGAGGGCCCAGTTTATTCAAGACAAAGTAGTAAGTGTTGATTTTGACAAAGAGTTAGTAAAGAGTGCTACTTCTCTAATAGATTATGATTATCTAATTATAGCAACTGGTGCTAGAACAAACTTTTTCTCATTTATAGAAGGATTGAAAGAGCATAGCTACGGAGTGAAAAATTTACATAGAGCTTTTAATTTCAGAGTTGAGTTTGAAAATCTAATATATAAAAAACTGCAAAATACAAAAGAGAGCCAAGATATAAACTTAGTCATAGGCGGTGCAGGATTAAGTGGTGTAGAAGTTGCAGCTGAGATGGCATATGTTATAGAGGCATATAAAAAAACTATCGGAGATAGAGTAAAAAGTATAAAAATCTATCTTATTGATGCGAGTAAAACTATTTTACCTGGGATGAGCGAGTTTATTATAAAAAACACCGAAAAAAGGTTAGAGTCTTTAGATGTAAATATCTTAACAGAGACTTTTATAGACAGGATGGATGAGAACTATATCTACTTTAAAGATTCTCAAAAATTAAAGTACCATTTTATGATTTTTACAGGCGGCATAAAAGCATCTCATTTAAACGATTCAATAGATGTGCAGAAGAATAGTATTTCTCAGTTTATACCAAATGCAGAGTTAAACATAGACAATCATAAGAATGTTTTTGCAATAGGCGATTGCGTTGAGATTAAAGATGCAAAGGGAGAGATTCTTCCTCCCACGGCGCAGAGTGCAGAGAGAAGTGCTGAGTACGTGGCAGAAACAATAATGAGCAAAATAAACAAAAAGAGAGTCAAACCATTTGATGCAAGCATGCTGGGAATTTTTATAGCCTTAGGTGGAAAATACTCAGTAGGTGAGTTATTTGGTTTTATAAAAGTGAGTGGATATACGGCATATCTTCTAAAAAAGGCTATAGCGAAGCTCTATTATCTTGGGCTTCGCCTTCGTATAAATGCGGGATATATGTCACGAGCGGAGTTAAAATAGGCAGCAAGAAAGCTGCTTAAAAAGTAGTTTTTACAACCCAAAGCTTAAATAAACAAATTAATTTTGTTAAAGTCTTTTTTCAAATTTTTGAAAGGAGACAAATGCTTAAAAAAGGTGAAGTAAAAATGATTCATAAAATGCTCAAAGATGGATTGAGTAAAGTTGCAATTGCTCGTAAACTAGGTATCAATAGAAATACAGTTACTAAATATGCCAAGTTACCTGAAGGCTATGTTCCTGTAATAAAAAGAGAGCCTGTATCAACAACTGTAGATCCATACCTCCCCAATATTGCCATGATGCTAGAAGAAGCATATAAACTTGGTATAGAGATTCCAAATACATCAGTATATCAAGAAATTCAAAAGCTAGGTTATAGAGGTTCATTGCGCTGGATGAATGAAGTTGTGCGAAGCCATGAACTACGTCAAAAAGTTAAAGATGAAGAACCGTTAGTCAGGTTTGAGACTAAAAAAGGTCAGCAGATGCAAGTGGACTGGGTTGAGTTTCCTAAAGATGGTTTATCTGCATTTGTAGCTACAATGGGATATTCTCGTGCATCTTATGCCGAATATGTAAGTGATGAGAAAGTTGATACTCTTATTAAATGTCATATGAATGCATTTAGTTACTTCGGTGGTGTACCAGCAGAAGGACTTTATGACAATATGAAAACTGTCATCATAAAACGAAATGCTTATGGCTATGGCAAACATAAATTTAACGAACAGCTTCGTGACTTTGCCCAGAAACACTGTGGGATGCAACTAAAAGTTTGTAAGCCTTATCGTGCTCAAACGAAAGGTAAAGTAGAACGGTTCAATCACTATCTTATATCTTAGATATAGTTTTCACAATATGTTTAAAACAAGGCTCTCAATGATGGGTTATAAAATGACTTTACAAAACGCTAATGCGGAAGTTATGGATTGGCTAGACTTTACAGCTAACGCGAGAATACATCAAACAACACTTTACAGGCCATTTGACATGTTGGCAGAAGAGCAATTGCAGTTGCTACCTCTACCGAAGCCTTATCACGGAATCCACCCAATAAAAGCTACAGCTAAAAGTGTAACACAAGATAAGCAAACATCCAATAGAATAAGTATACATATACCCACAAGAGATTTACAAAGTTATGATGCTTTCATCCCTGCTATGACTTATATACTTGTACCAGTGTATGCAGTTGGAGGTGCATTATGGCACTAAATGAGAAGATAGAAAGTTTATGTAAAGAGTTACAACTGCCTATTCTAAATAAACAGCATTATGAATTAAGTAATCTATCATGACACCTTCCTTGCTTGTGATAGATGAAATAGGTTATTTCCCTATGAGTAAAGAAGACGCTCATCACTTTTTTCAAGTTATATCAAGAAGATATGAAAGAGGTGCTACTATCGTTACCTCTAACTTAGTGTTCAGTCAGTGGAGTGGAATATTTGCTAATGATAAAGTTGTTACTACAGCTATACTTGACAGACTTTTACATCACTCTCATGTCATAAATATACTTGGTGATTCCTATCGCTTAAAAGAGAAAAAAGAAGAAGGTGTAGTAGATTCAGATTTATATAAGTTTCAGACTAAAAAATCAGTAAAAGGAGTGAAATAAAGCCTCGTCGCTTAAGGTTACAATTCGTAAAAAATTTTACGAAAAAATGCCTAATTTAACTACGCTCTTGACAACTAAGGAAGTAGCAGAAGAAGAACTACTCAAACTTGATGACAAATGGGGTAAAAAATACCCACTTGTCATCAACTCTTGGAATAATAAGTGGGAGAATCTATCTGTATTTTTCAAGTATCCAGCAGAGATTAGAAAGACAATTTACACTACAAATATTATAGAATCAGTACACCGCCAGTTTAGAAAACTAACTAAAACTAAAGGTGCGTTTCCAAATGAAAATTCACTCTTGAAATTACTATATTTAGGGATACAAAATGCAAGTAAAAAATGGAGTATGCCAGTGAGAAATTGGTCACTGACTATTTCTCAACTTGCTATCTTTTTCGAAGGGAGGCTGGATAAATATTTAGAGGTGTAGCTTTATGTTACTAAATGTAGCTGACACGAAATTTTAAACGGTCTCTCATTTTGGTGGGCTTTTAAAAACAAGTGAATTTTTGACAATCTACCTATAAATCTATCAATTCTAAACTTTTAGTAATACTCTCATCCAAAAATTTACACAAGTCATCTTTATTGTTTATAGCTTTTAGATAATCATCTCTATGCTCATTTTCTATAAGTGGAGGTACTATATTATTTTGAATAGCTTGAAATGCCATTATTAATCTACCAACTCTTCCATTTCCATCAGCAAATGGATGAATTCTTTCAAATAGTATATGAAACTCTGATATATCTAGTAAATCCATTTTATTACTATGAAATCTATAGAGTAAATTTTCAATATCGTTTGAAATCATATGTGGCAAAGACAGTTTTATATCTACACCTTTTATATATCGTTCATCTAGTCTATATGCTCCAATCGGTTTAGATACATATTGGGGTGCCACTTTTAGAGCATCTTCAAACATAATGGCATGAATATCTTTGATAAAACTACTGTCTATAATATTTTCTTTATTTGATGCTTCACGAACTATTACATCATAAGCTTTTGCAAAGCCTAATATTACAAGCTGTTCACCCAGTGGTTTATGCCCTGCTGTGTGTCCAAGTTCAAGTAATTCTTTAGTTTCTCCAAATGAAAGTGTTGTGCCTTCCATTGCATTTGAGTGATGTGTGATAGAAATACGAAGTTGTCTAAAAAGTTCTTCTCTTTGTTTTAGCGTTAGCTTATTTAGTTTTTGCATTTTTTATTACCACCTTGTTTTTCTATCCCATATTTCTAATAATTCTTTTTGATTATCACTTAAATCTTTTTGTTTTAAATCACTTATGTACTTTTCAACATCTTCTAAGCTAATTAACTTATTTAAACTATCTTTTGCAATAAGCCATCTGTTACCGTCAGATGACATTTGCCAATATTTAAATTTGTTTAAAATTGTAAAAAAATTATCATTTGTTTTAAAAATATAATTATTTAATTCATTTGATATTTTATCCAAAGTTAAATCAAACTTATCATATCTTGAAAAGATATAAGTTTCAATTTTATCATCATTCAAAAAATCATCTAAAGATAATTTTTCTAATCTACTTTTCAAATGTTTAAATATCTGCTCTTTTGTTTCATCTTTAATATTTAATTTTTCATGTGATTGTTCAGATATTTCTTTTATTATTCTTTCATATATATCAACTTTTATAATTAGGGGAACAACTTGTTCTCCTATGAATGTAAAGAATTTTAATAAAAAAGCATCGATGTTATCAATTTTTCTCAATATTTCGTAAGATAGCCAAATATATCTAATGGATGGAGATATATATGTCCACCCCATATTCTTATCAAATTTTCCCTCTTCTAGTTGATAAGATATTTTTACAGCATTATAAAATCCATTGTTTAATTTATTTTGATTATTTAAGCTATCTAAACTAGTTTGTTCAAACATCTCTAAAAATAAGGAACTTTTTCTATTTTTATCAAGATTTAGTATTTCTTGTTTAAATTTATCAAAGTCACTATCTAAAAAGTATTTTTCTATCTCTTTAAACTCTCTATGTGTTAATTTATCATCGGACATTGAAAAAGAAAAATAATTCTCAAAATAATATGGATCAGCTAAATATTTGTTTTTATGGTCTTTATTTATTGGTTTTTGTTCATAACCTAGTTCATCTGTTCCTATGATTGGAAATAATAAATTAAGTATCTCTTTATATTCTTGATTATCTTTAATAATTTTTTTTAATGATTCTATCACTTGATTCTTATGTTCATCCAAAATCATCGTTTCCGTATCAATAAAAAATTTCTCAGGAGTATTTTGAATACTTTCATATAGTGAATTATTCTTTACTCTAAGTAATGAAATAAGAAAAAAATCTGATAGATTTACATCTTCTGTAACTATTGGATACTCAAAAGAGATGATATTTATAATGTTATTTATATCTCGTATGGTTAAAATATATTTTGTAAACACCTTATTTACTATATAATACCACTTGTCTTTATCAAAAAATATTTGATTACCATCATCTTCAAGTTTTCTAATAATCAAGTCTAGTTTTTCAAATAATAAATTATGTAAAGTTAATTTATGCGGTTTTGGTACAGATAAAGAGTACTGTACTATTTTTTCAAGATACTTCTCTCCATCTTCTTGCTTAAATGTTTGAAGTGATTTAGATACAATAGTTTTATCATACAATAGAATATAAATCAAATTGTCAAAATCAGCTATACCTTTTGTGAGTCTAAAAATAAATTCTGTCTCATTGTCTGTCAATCTATCTATGTCATCAATAACTATAACTATCTTTTTATCTAAATTTTTTAAATATTTATTAATTTTCAATTTGATTTTTTCTAAACTATCTTCACTACTTGATAGTAAAACATCTTTTGGCTTATAGCCTATATTTATAAAAGGCACCTTTATTGTCATGCTTTCAGGTAACAAAATATTTGCTAAATTTTTTAAATCTTTTTTGATATCTTCATTTAATTTTACTTTAAACGAGCCATATGATAATATTTTTATAAGTTCATCAAAAAAAAGTTTAATAACTTGACTAATATCTGTTAATAACCAAGGATTAAAATGTAATACTTCAACATTACCTTTTATTTCATTTTCTATTAGGTTTATTAATGATGTTTTACCACTTCCCCACCTTCCTTCAATCGAAAATATTAAAGTCTCATTTTGATTATAATTTAATATACTTGTAGCAACTTTTTTTGCAAATGGTTTAAAGTTTAATTTATCACTGTCATAATGATTAATTGGAATGTCTAAATGTTGCATAGCTACCATCTGTGTATAAATAATATTATTTTTTTCAATCTTCTTTCCTTAGGTACAACCCGCGCCCCCGTTATCCGGTCACGCAGTGAGCGGATAACGGTTGTCGTGAGCAATAATTTTCCCGCTAGGGTAAATTATTGGTCTCCTCGTACTTGTTATATCTTTCTTTCTTTCCAATAGTTTGGTTTTCTGTGAAGTTGCATAACAGCTAAAATAATAATTTCATTATCTCTTTGATAGTAGATTATTCCAAAAGGAAATCTGTTTGTTAAGCATCTTCTTATTTCTTCATCTAGTTTCTGCCAAGCAGTAGGATATTCTAAAATTCTTTGGATTGTTTTTTGAACTTCATATGCAAATTCTGCACCAAGTCCATCTTTACATTCTTGATAGTAGTCAACTGAAGCATTTAATTCGACTTCAGCATCTGGGTGGAAAGAGTAAGTCATTTATGAGTGGAGTCTTTGAGAGATTTTTTTGAAAACTTCGTCTCCATCAACTAATGTAATGGAATTTGACTCAACCTCTTGTTTTCTTTTGTTAACTTCTTTTATCCATAGTTTATCTATTTCACTGTTTAAAGGTGTGATACTAGCTAATATCTTATCAACAATTTCAGTTTTCAAATCTATTGGTAAAATATCTATCTCATTAAAAAGCTCATCTTGTTTTAAAGCTGTCATGATTAACTCCAATATTCGAATATACATCATTTTAGCAAAATGATGTATATTTTTTCTTTAATTATTTTTTAGGAGAGCAATTTCCTCTACCGCCACCAGATGGGTTACCTGTTGTACTAGGACCATTTGGTGGAGTGCATCCGCCTTTTCCCATGTAAGACTCCTTTTTTTGAATTTGCAACTATATAAAATAGTTACATCATCTAGCATCATGATAATGATACAGGATATAACGACTGTCTTGAGAAATATGAAGCCGCTCTTTGGCTTCATATTTCTCTCCAAGTACTTGTTATATGTTAGTACGAACACTTATATGCTTTACCAATAGCTGTAGTATTGGTTGTCCCAAGAGAACCCCAAGCATTTGTATTTGCCATATTTTGTATATAAACAATATTCGCTCCAAGTTTGTATGCTTCATTGCGAAGTTCATTTCTCGCACCAGTAACTAAATTTTTATTTGATGTATAATCACCAGTAAACCAATTTCCTTGAGAACCAATTATCTCACCCAAAAATTTACATTTACTTTTATTAACAGGTTCGTTAACAATTTCAACACTATTTGCTTCTAACATAACTTTTTTTGCTGAACATCCAGACAAAATAATTGCCAAAACTAAAATTATCACTTTATACATTTTTTTCCTTTGTTCATATAACGACTTTCTTGAGAAATACGAAGCCGCGCTTTGGCTTCGTATTTCTCTCCAAGTACTTGTTAGATACCTTTATTCTGGGGCACCTAATAAATAACCAGCAGTTAAGCCTTTACTTTTCATATATTTTTTGATTTCACTTTTATTATCAGATAAAATTCTATCAATTTCTGAATCTTGTGGTAAAGACCATATTGCCCATTCTACCAATCTTCTTACAACTTGTCTTATTTTCTCGAAGCTTTCATCAGATATTTCCCCATAAAATAGTTTTTCTTTATCATCAGCATCTATAACATCAAGTTTGGCTGCAATTGCATCTTTTAAAATTTCTGACCATGACATAATAGACTTACTTCGTATTAGTCTTGCTAATTTATTCTGATTTGTATCACTTGAATTTTTATTAGCATCCCAATCATGAAGTGCTTCATCATGAAAAATATTAAAAAGTTTTATCAAGTTATTTATTTCTTTTTCTCTTATATAGTGCTTTGAAGCCATATCTTCATCAAGTGGGTGTCTGTATAAAAAATTACTAAACAGTGATTTGCTTAACATGTCTACTGTCAGTGGGTATTCATTAGAACTTCGATTACTTTTTGAAACAAGATGGACTATATTATTTACTTCTGGATCTAATACCATATTATATAAAAAGCTGTAAAATCTTTTGTTTGCTTCGGCAACAGTTAGTTCATCTGATATTTTTAAATGATTTATAAATCCGAGTTCACTTTTTTTCTCTTCATCTTCTTTATTTTTATAGTCTTCAAATTGCTTTCCAAATTGAGAACCAAGTTTGGAAACCATAATCGATGAGTAAAATCTTGTTTGTGCAAACTTATCATGTGCGGCAATATTTGTATTATTAAGTATTTGTGGGTCTGGATTAATATATATTTTTAGTTCAAATTCTTTTCTTCCACCCCATAGCATAGAAGCAATTTTATGTTGCCCATCAAAAACTAAAATTTTATTTTTATATAGTCTAGCAATTGATGGTTGAAGAACAGGATGTTTTTGAAAGTGACGATACAAATTAAATACTTTATCCAAAATTAAATATCTTGGTTGTAGTCCAATTTCCCCATCTTCATCATCGTCACTATTGATAGCTTCTACGGGTATTAATGCATAAAAATATTTCCATTGTGTCGTTGGACATGTAAAAAGATGATAAGTGGTTTTTTTATTTGCAATTTCAATTTCAATAGTATTTTCTGTACTTTTTGAATATACAGATAATCCAAAGCCATTAATGTCTTTATTATCCTGAAAATATTGTAATTCATCTTTGAGAGTCAAAGCTTGACCTTGTTGAAAAAAAGTTTCAAGTTTTAGCTTTATTCTAAAGTCTTCAAGTGGTAATCTACCTTTTTTTAAATTATGCTCTTTACACATTGGTGCTATATTGTCAATTTCAGATACACCATTATCTGCAAATGCTTTAATATGATCAAAATGTATATCTTTTTCATCTAATATTTCATGTCCTGTTGCATAGCAAATATGACCATACTTTTCTAATACAATATTCTTCTCATCTTCTGATATTTGTCTCTTTAATGTTATCGCCATAAAAATCTCCTTGTCTATCTAACGACTTTCTTGAGAAATAGTTTTGCCCGCTAGGGTAAACTATTTCTCTCCTAGATTTTGTTGTACTTATTAACTAGATAAAGTTTAAGTTACAATTTTAAAGTTTTTTCACTTTTAATATGTTGTTTAAATTCTTCTGTGTTGTTGAATTGCAATTCAATGTTAAAAGCCTTACCAATAACTGCTAAGCCACTATTTATATCTTCACCATTTTGAATAGCCAAACTTACAGTTTTGAATCCATCTTTTATTTCTAATTCTTTTTTGTCAAAATAATTATCATAAATTGACATTGCATATTCACGGTACTCTTTTTCTTGACTAATTAAATCTTTACAATAATTTTTTATTGCTTCTCTTTGCTGATTTGATATTTCTGTATCATGAATTGATTTTTGTAATTCTGAATATACTGCACTACTCATAATTGATGCTGTCATACCACCAATGACACCACCAACAATTGTTCCAACACCTGGTATTATTGCAGTTCCTACAACTGCTCCTAAATTTGCACCCGTTAAAGATGTTGCTAATGTAGTTCCTTCTTGGCCAATATTTTTAGCAAATTCATTTGCATCAATTTTTCCAGATAATAAGTTTTTTGTTTGCTTTGCTAATATTACTCCTGATTGTAGTATTACAGTAGGTGTACTACCTTTTGCTAAGTTTTGTGCAATTTGATTACTTGAAGATTTTAAAACTCCACCAATAGTTGAACTTGTTGCTCCACTTGCATAAGCAAGTGCTGTTGCTTTACTTGTATCAACTGCCATATCTTGTAATGCTTCTTTAGCACTTTTATTACCTTTAAAATAAGCATAAAGATTTTTAGCTGAATTTATTCCACCACTAATAGTGCCGCCAATTTTTGCAGACTCTATACCTGCTTTATGAGATATTTTACCGATATCTTTAGCAATACTTATATTATGGTTTCTTCTCGCCTCCATAGCTTCTTCTGTAGTGACTTTTGCATCTCTTAATCTACTTTTAGCATTTTCTATTTCATCAATTCTTTTCTGTAAATCATTTGCCTTAACACTGTCTCCACTTTCGATTCTATTTTGTTTTTGTTTTTTAAGTTTTGAAATTTGATTATTCCAATCAGTTTTAATATCTTTGATTTGATCACTTGGTACATCTAAGATGGCATCTTTATAGTGGTTAAATTCTTTTCCATAAAGCTTTCTATAGCTGTCAAGATTTTTAAAAACTTTTTGTTGTGAACCTCCCATATATTTTCCATTAGTATCTAAAATTGGATTTCCATATTTATCAACTTCTACATGGTCAAATTGTGGGTGATTAACACTTCCTACGTCATCAGTCCTACTTATTCTTGTGTTCTTCCCATCAATAATATTATTTGCATTTGTTCTTGCTGTTGTTTTTATTTCAGCAGAAAATCCAGCTTGTTGATGATAATTATTATCAACATATTCTGGATTAATACTACTATCAGCAATTTTACTTAAATCCGTATGTGATTTAAAGTGTTCAGCATTGGCAAATCCAAACCTTTCTAATTCAGCACTAATAGCTACATTTACTTCATTGGTAAAATCTTTTTCTTTTTTCCTTTTTTTAAATCCAAATAAATCCATAAAATTATCCTTGATGATTTATTTGAAGTTTTAGTTCTTCAATTTCTTGATTATTACATTCTAAAACTTCTAAACTATTACTAATAAAAGCACCTTCTTCATCCATGAGTGGCATTTTTATAATCTCACTTAACATGGAGGCTATATTTGCAGAAGTTGCAAATATTTCAGCTTCCTTTTTTGATAATATATCAATATTAAATACTTTATTTTTTATTGGGTCAATAAATTTTGATATAGCAGATCTTTGCTCCAATCTATAAGCTATTTTATCCATTTCAATATTATAAACTTTCATTAAAGCTTCTAGTCCTTGTATACTTTCACTCATTAAGTAGCAACCTCTTCTTATTTGCGATAACTCAGCTATCAATGTTATTACTTTTTCTACAAGTACATCAATTTCATCAGAATAATTATTAGCTTCATTTAATACTTGCTTTCCTTTATTTGTTCCGATAAACATTCCAAACACTACGACAGGTGCTAGTGCTATTCCTCCAAGGACTACCATTCCCCCAGTCATACCTGCACCACCTGCACCTATTGCTCCACCACCAAGCCATGCCAAAGTAGCATTAGTTGCAGCTACTCCAGATAATGTTCCTATTGCCGTACCAGTTGAGGCTGTTCCTATAATTGCTGCAGTTCCCATGGCACCAAATGCTGCTGTTGTACCTATTAATGCACCACCTACAACAGCTGTAGAAATTTCTTTTATATTTGTTGTTATAATTTGCATTTCTTTAAAATCTGCTTGAAAAATATCATAATCCAAAGCTTCATTTTGTTTTAATGGTTTTAAATCAACTTTTCCTATAACTTCATATGATTTAACAAAACTACTAATTGTTTCTGAATATGTAGTTTCTTTTAAAATCCCTAAATTTTTAATATCATTTTGTGTATTTTCTTTTGCATCATCTAGCTCTTCTTTGATATCATCTTTTCTTTTGTTGGCATTTTTTGTAATTTTTTTTGCATCACTTCTATCAACTGCACCAAATGTTACAAAATTAGCTGTTCTTTTTAAAAACCCCATAATCAGCTCTCTATAAATGATATAAATTTATTTTGAATTTTATTGTATTGTTCTAGTAAGCTTTCTATGTTTTTGAGTTCTTTCATAGGGATATTAACTAAATTACAAATTTCATCTGTATATTTATCTTGTGCTTCATGATAATCTTTGTTTGAATGTCCTAGTGCTACCAATTCTAATAATAATATTTTTTTTGATTCTATTTCATTAAAATAATCTTTAATCTCTGATTTTTTAACTGTTAATTCATCATTAAAGCTTAATGACATTTCTGAACATAAACCTCTTAGATAGTCCTCTTCATGGTTATCCATAATTCCGTCATCTATGGTTAATATTTCTTTTGCTAGTCCTAAGAAAACCTTTCTTTGTTTATATGATAGTGATGCTAAAAACATTTTTTAATTCCTTTGATTTAATTTGATAAATAGTTTATATTACTTAAAAGTTAATTTTGTAAGTACAACGGTTGAGTTGAGAAATATTTGAGCCGCTAGGGTCAAATATTTCTCTCCAAAGTTTTGTTATAAACCTTACTGTTCTCTTATCGCTGAAATTGGATTAAATCCAAACTTTCCATCTTCTTTAATGATGGTCGGTGTTATTTTGACCACAGTTTCTTTATTGTTAAAACTATTTTTATATTTTATTGATATTATTGCAACATAAAAATCATCTGTTCTTTTTTTTATGTTCTCAATCTTTGCATCTGTTAATGTTTTATATTCAAAACTATTAAGTAGATATCCAGCAGGTGAATTTTCTCTGTCTCTCCAACTTTTCTGCGTATATTGAACCATTTCTTTAAAGTCTTTGTATTGCCAAGTAGTAATAAAACCAGCAATGATATATTTAGGCGTGTTTGGATCGAAATCTTTCATATTTATAAATGGTTTTGTCTGTTTAAGATTATCTTGTTTTGTTTGAAGTTCCTTTTTATCTTCTTCAATAAATTTTTTCTCTCTCCAAGTCTCTGTCATCTCATCATAAGCTAACTTGTATTTTTCTCCGATAGAAAATGCTTGTGTGATAGTTTGCATTTTTGAAGCTTGATAATATTGTATATTTTCTTTAAACTTTACAACTAATGTAGGCTTCTTGTTATCTACATAATCAAGAAAGTTATTGTATGCCATTTGTAAAAATAAATTTGAATTATGTAGTGTCTCTATATATTTTTCTACAATATCCTCTGTTTTGCTATCTTCAAAGTTATCTGGATAGGATTTGTATGTTAGCTTCATTATCTTTGGTTCATTTCTTTTTGCACTTGAAATAGCTGTATAGATATCACTATCTATATTTTTTTGAAAATACGAAAAATCTTTTTCAACTTGAAATAGATCATGATAAGACATATTTAGTAATTTTAAAACTTCCTGTTTGTCTTTTTCGTAATCTTCATCTACTGTAGGTTGCTTTTCTTTGGCTGTCATTGACACTTCTTCTTTTGTACCATTATTATTATTTTCAACTTTTGGGGCAAAAATACCTATTGCAACTAAACTTACCAATACTGAGGAAAGATATATTTTAAAAACATCTTTTCGTGAAGCTTCCTCTTTCCACCTAACAACTGCCTTTGGTTTGAACATACCAACTATAAGTCCAATAATTGAACCGAAAAATATAAATGCAAAAAAATTTGCCATAGTTTTGTCTCCTTGTGTTTATAACGGTTGACTCTAGCCAATAAATGACCGCTAGGGCATTTATTGGCTACGAGGTTTTGTTATACTGACTGTAGTTCTTTTCTAAGTAAAGCATTTATAAGTGTCTGATAAGGTACTTTTTTCTCAC